>NZ_DASVSF010000050.1 GCF_036388275.1 Longimicrobium sp. | reverse complement strand
CAGAACGATCGGCACTGGTATGAATCCTCTGCCAACGATGCACTCGAGCGGACACTGACCCGGGCAAAAAGCCCTGTTTCCGGATGCGAACGAATTCGCTGCAACGACCACACGAAGTCCGCCTTCGCGGACTGGCTTGCTTTGGCGTGGGTTACGGCATGTGGCGCGCCCCGGCTCAGGCCAGTTCGGCCGCAATCTCGGCGACCGTGGCGCGCGCGGTTCGGCCCACGCCGATCAGGGTGGCGGAGGCGAAGCCGGTCCAGTTGCCGTAGCCCACCAGCCACAGCCGCGGCTCGCGGACCGAGCGCGTTCCCTCCACGGCGATCTGCCCTTCCGCATCCGTCACATCCAGCGGCCGCAGGTGGTCCAGCGCGGGGCGGAATCCCGTGCACCAGATCACCGCGTCCACCGGCTCCTCACGCCCGTCCGGCCACACCACGCCGCCCGCCGTCATCCGCACGAAGGGGCGAACGGACCCCAGCGCCCCGCGGTCCCGCGCTTCGCGCACCGGCGGCACCATCACGATGTCGCCCAGCTCCACGCGTGGCGGTGGTTCCCTGCCCTCCTGCAGCGCCCGATACGCCGCCGTCGCCTGGCCGAACAGGTACCGGCCGTCCACCCAGTCCGGCAGAAAGGCGGGCTCCGCCAGCGTCACCCACGTGGCATCCGCCACCCGCGACACCTCCGCCAGGATCTGCGCGCCCGAGTTGCCGCCGCCCACAACCAGCACCCGCTTGCCCGCGAACGCATCGGGCGTGGCGTACCGCGCGGAGTGGAGTTGCACGCCCTGGAAGTCGTCGCGGCCGGGAACATCCGGGATGAACGGCCGGCTCCACGTGCCCGTCGCGCTCACCACTGCCCGCGTGCGCCAGGTGCCCGCATCCGCCACGACGCGGAAGCCATTGCCCTCGCGGTGGACGGCGTCGACGCGGACGAGGCGGCGGACGGGCAGCTCGTACCGCCGCTCGTACGCGGTCAGGTAGTCCAGCACCTCCGCACGCGAGGGATAGTCATCGGTGCCGCCCGGCATCACCCATCCGGGAAGCGAGCTGAACCGCGCGGGGGAAAACAGGCGCAGGCCGTGCCACCCGTGCCGCCACGCTCCGCCCGGCCCGTCCTGCGCATCCAGGACGACCCACGACAGCGGCGTCCGGCGCAGGTAGTAGCCCACAGCCAGCCCCGCCTGGCCGCCGCCGATCACCACCACGTCCACGTGTTCCGTCATCGCCCTCACACACGAGCCACACGTCGCACCGCCTCGTCCGACAGGGTATCAGCCAAGTTTCCGTACGGACAGGGGTTGCGCGAGCGGACCGCCGCTTGCGAGATGGGGCGCCAGCACGGGCATCGACACCACGGAACGACCACACGGGAGCGAGCGCGGATGCCGGATCAGGAGCAGCAGGAACAGCCCGGCAAGGCCATCCGGGTGCAGGTGCAGGGCGCCAAGGGGCAGGACGTGGGCAAGGGCGTGGCGCGGCTGGGACGCAAGACCTTCGACCGGCTCGGCGTGGAAGAGGGCGCCGTGGTCGAGATCACCGGAAAGCGCACCACCGCCGCGCTGGCCCTGCCGCCTTTCCCTGAGGACGAGGGGCTGGACCTAATTCGCCTGGACGGCCTGCAGCGCGCCAACGCCGACGCGGGCATCGGCGACCACGTGCAGGTGCGCAAGGCCGACATGAAGGCCGCGCGCCGCATCACCATCGCCCCCGCCCAGCCCAACATGCGGCTGATGGGCTCCGGCGACGCGCTGCGGCGCACGCTCTTCCACCGCCCCGTCGTAACGGGCGACGTGATCTCCACCTCCGTCTACCGGCGCGGCGGGACGCGGGCTACGGACCCGAATCCCCTCCCCGAGGACATCCTGCGGACGCTGCTCCAGCAGACCACCTTCGGCCTGCAGGAGGTGCGGCTTCGCGTGGTGGCCACCACCCCGCGCGGCGTGGTGCAGGTGGTGGAGGAGACGGAGATCGAGCTGCTTCCCGAGTACGTGGAGGCCACGGAGCGGCGCAGCGCCGACGTCACCTACGAGGACATCGGCGGGCAGGGCGCGACCATCGAGCAGGTTCGCGAGATGATCGAGCTGCCGCTGAAGCATCCCGAGCTGTTCCAGCGGCTGGGGATCGATCCGCCCAAGGGCGTGCTGCTGCACGGGCCTCCGGGCACGGGCAAGACGCTGATCGCCCGCGCCGTGGCCAGCGAGGCCGACGCGCAGTTCTTTCACATCGCCGGGCCCGAGATCATGGGCCGCTATCACGGCGAAAGCGAGCAGCGGCTGCGCGACGTCTTCGAGCAGGCGCAGAAGCAGGCGCCGTCCATCGTCTTCATCGACGAGATCGACAGCATCGCCCCCAAGCGCGAAGAGGCCACGGGCGAGGTGGAGCGCCGCATCGTGGCCCAGCTGCTGACGCTGATGGACGGGCTGGAGCCGCGGCAGAACGTGGTGGTGATCGGCGCCACCAACCGGCCCAACGCGCTGGACGAGGCGCTGCGCCGGCCGGGGCGCTTCGACCGCGAGATCGTCATCGGGGTGCCCGACATGGCGGGGCGGCGCGAGATCCTGTCCATCCACACGCGCGGCATGCCGCTCGACGACGACGTGGACCTGGACGAGATCGCCCGCATCACCTACGGCTTCGTGGGAGCCGACATGTCGGCGCTGGCGCGCGAGGCGGCCATTGAAACGCTGCGGCGCCACCTGCCCAACATCGACCTGGACCGCGAGGAGATCCCGCAGGAGATCCTGGAGCAGCTGATCGTCTGCCGCAACGACTTCATCAGCGCGCAGAAGCGGGTGCAGCCCTCCGCCGTGCGCGAGATCATGATCCAGATGCCCGACGTGGGGTGGGAGGACATCGGCGGGCTGGAGCAGGCGCAGATGCAGCTGCGTGAGGGAGTGGAGCTGCCGCTGAAGCACCCGGATGCGTTCCGGCGCCTGGGGATTCGCCCGGCCCGCGGCTTTCTGCTCTACGGGCCGCCGGGAACGGGCAAGACGCTGATCGCCAAGGCCGTGGCGCGCGAGTCGGAGGCCAACTTCATCGCCGCCAAGTCGTCGGACCTGCTGAGCAAGTGGTACGGCGAAAGCGAGCAGCAGGTGTCTCGCCTCTTCCAGCGCGCCCGGCAGGTGGCGCCCACGGTGATCTTCATCGACGAGATCGACTCGCTGGCCCCGCAGCGCGGCGGCGGCGGGCTGGGCGAGCCGGCGGTGACGGAACGGGTGGTGAACACCATCCTGGCGGAGATGGACGGGCTGGAGGAGGCCAACGGCATCGTGGTGATCGGCGCCACCAACCGTCCGACGCTGCTGGACCCCGCGCTGCTGCGCCCGGGCCGCTTCGACGAGCTGGTGTACATCCCCGTCCCCGACCGCGAGGGGCGGCGGAAGATCCTGGGCATCCACACCAGCGAGATGCCCATCGCGGACGACGTGGACCTGGACACGCTGGCGGAGCGCACGCAGGGCTACACCGGCGCGGACCTGGAAGACCTGGTGCGCCGCGCGGGGCTGCACGCGCTGCGCGAGAACCTGGATGTGCCCGACGTGCCGATGAAGTTCTTCGAGACGGCTCTCAAGGAGAGCCGCGCGTCGGTGACGCCGGAGATGGAAAAGGAGTACGAGGAGATCGCTGAGCAGCTCAAGCGTGAAAGCCCGCGCGGGCCCAAGCGCATCGGCTTCATGAGCGGGGAGGAGCTGGAGGCGTTCGCCAGCCGGTAGGGGCGCTCGATACTTCAGGTTCGGTGCTCCGGCCGGTGCCCCCCATCCCCAGCCCTTCCCCCGCAAACTGCGCGGGGGAAGGGAGCCAGTGTGGGGCCGTTCCCAATCGCGGTGGCACAAGAGCGTGTCATCCTGAGTCTTTCACCGTCCTGCGGCCGACCCTGAGGGATGAAAAAGCGGCTCGCGGGCGCCGTCCAGGAATTTGGACGAACTGGACTTTTTCTATTCAGGCCCAGGCGCACCGTACCTGCCCGAACGCCGAGCCCCGCGGGCCGAAGGATCTAGCCCGGGGCGCGTAAAAGCGCGGGCGCGGCAGCGGTCACCGAGGCCGAGGCCTCGGCTGCCGTGGGGCCCTCACCCGGCCGCGCTGACACGCGTGCCCCCCTCTCCCACAAACAGCGTGGGAGAGGGGGTACACTTCTGGGTCTGAGGTGCGTCGGCAGGCGCAGGACCAGAGGACTCAGCCCCGCTGGGGCGACTAAAGTCGCGGCAACAAGGGCCCAAAGTCCGCCTTCGCGGACTGCACGCGCAGTCGAGTGCGCGAGGCCGGCCGAAGCGCGGTTCAGGTCTCCCCCTCCCCTGCGAAGCGGGGGAAGGGGGCCGGGGGGAGGGGGCTCCCGGGTACAGGAGTGGTAGATTGTTTACAGTTTAGACCGGGAGGATCGTTGACAGTTTGCGATGGTAACGAGCATGGCCTCGACACGGAGATGAGCCATGCCGCAACCGACACGACCTGTGAACGATCGTC
>NZ_DASVSF010000049.1 GCF_036388275.1 Longimicrobium sp. | reverse complement strand
CCTGGAGGAGGCGCCACGACCGGGCGTCGCGCGCAAGCTGTCGGGCAAGGAGGAAGCCTTGCTGGTGGCGACCGCCTGCGCCAGCCCGCCCGAGGGTCGGGCTCGCTGGACCCTGGAGCTGCTGGCCGATGCGGTGGTCCGGCTGACCGATCATGCCGCGCTGTCGCGGGAGACGGTGCGCCGGCGCCTGGGCGAGAACCAGCTCAAGCCGTGGCGCCGTGACAGGTGGTGCATCCCGCAGGTCGATGGCAGCTTCGTGGCCCGCATGGACGATGTGCTCGACCGCTATACCGAGGCGCCGGATCCGCGGCGGCCGGTGGTCTGCTTCGACGAGAGCCCACTGCAGCTGATCGGTGAGGTCCGCCAGCCGATCCCGGCCGCCCCGGGCCAGCCGGCGCGCTATGATTACGAATACAAGCGGAACGGCACCGTCAATCTGTTCGTCTGCCTCGACGTGCACCACCCCTGGCGCCAAGTGACGGTCACCGACCAGCGCACGGCGCAGGACTACGCCTGCTGCCTGCGCGACCTCGTGGACATCCACTACCCTGAAGCCGACCGGATCCGGGTAGTGCAGGACAATCTCTCGACCCACACCGCTGGCGCGCTGTACGAAACCTTTCCGCCGGAGGAGGCTCACCGCCTCCTGAGACGGCTGGAGTTCCACTACACACCGAAGCACGCCAGCTGGCTCAACATGGTTGAGATCGAAATCGGCGTGCTTCGCGGCCAATGCCTGGACCGGCGGATCGGCGAACGCAGCCAACTCGTCTCCGAGATCGACGCCTGGGTGCGTGCCCGCAATGCGTCTGGGGCCCGCATCAACTGGATGTTCGACACCCATCGCGCCCGGAAGAAGCTGGCCCGCGCCTACCCCGTCATCAGCAACCGGTCATAATCTCTGTGCAGAGCTACTAGTTGGCCAAGCCGGGACGCTCGACAGCCTCGACGCGCTGCGCGTGCTCGGGTCGCAGGCGGTGCTGGGGACGCCGCCGCATGGCAGCGCGGCGCAGCTCGCCGCCATCGCCTTAGGCCGCGCTCTGCCGCTCGACCTGCTGCCCTTCGCCAGCGGGCCGGCGGCGCGGCAGGCGGTGCTGGCAGGCAACATCGCCTGCGCCCTGTTGGCGCTGCCGGCGGCGATCGTCGCGCTGCGGGACGGCCGCCTGTCCGGACTCGCCTTGGCGCAGCCGCAGCGGAGCGACCTGCTGGCGGACGTGCCGACCTTCGCCGAGCAAGGCATCGCCCTGCACTTCGCCGCCTATCGCGGATTTGCCGTGCCGGCGGGCACCGATCGTGCCGTACTCGCCCCCCTGCTCGCGGCGCTGAAGGCGGTGGTGGTGGATCCGGAATTCAAGGCCCAGGCCCGGGCGCAGGGCTATATCCCGCGCTTCATCGGCCAGGCCGCCTGGGAGCCGATGCTGCGGCGGTTGCTGGCGGAACTCGGCGAGCGCTGGTCGAAGGAACCCTGGACCGCACGGCATGATTGATGCGGGGCCGCCGGCGCCATGCCTCTCAAAAAAACATAAGTTTTGCCATTTCTAGCCTAGTTTGACAGAGTCACTCTATGCGGAATGACTATCCGCGACGGGAGGCGGCTTTGACTGTGTTCGGCT
>NZ_DASVSF010000048.1 GCF_036388275.1 Longimicrobium sp. | reverse complement strand
GGTCGTTGATATGGCTGCCTTTTTGGCAAGAGGATAATAGAGGTTCTTCATTACTTTGAGGAAGTAAGGTGACAGGAGGTTTGGGAGCCGTGGCCGGGGTGAAGGAGCGGCGTGTCAGGCGGGTGTTAGTGTCCCCTGCGGTTGGTCGGCTGATATGCGTGTGTTGGTTAACACTTGGTTTTAGTTCACCGTGATCCTCTCGACAGTCTAGGCACGAGGATTAGGAGCCCCTGCGGGCGCCACGCCTCCAACGACCCTCGTGAGTGTTGATCACCGTGACCGCCGCCCCATGACCCCGGTCTCGGTTCCAGTTGCTAGGTTAGTTATTGCGTAATCTTTGGGTGAATGGGGGTTTCCTTTCGATCGTGGGAGTGACGTGGCGCCGGATGGGAGCGGGTGGAGTTCCCCCCCAGGATAATCGAGACCCTTCTTTAGACCTTGGCGATGTTAGCGGGACTCATCCGCTGCTCCATCAACCGGAAGATCTGCCAGACGAAGCCGCACAGCTCGCGGGCCACGGCGACGGTGACTTTGTTGCGCTCCTTGCCGCGCGCCCAAAGCTGCCGCGTGCGCTGATGGAGCCGGGTTTGGCTTTCCACGCGCACGCTTTAACGTCGGCGCTCAAGCCCTGCTGCCGGACGCTGAGTTCCTTGCTGACCTTGGGTGGGAGCCGGTAATGGTGGGCCGCTTCGACGAGCAGCCAGCGGGCGTGGCCGTTGCCGGTTTTGGTGATGCGCCCCTGGCGGCGTTTGTCGCAGCTGGTGTTTTCGGTGGGCACCAGACCGAGGTAGGCCATGAGCTGCCGGGGATGGTCAAAACGCCAGGCCTGCCCGAGTTCGCTGACCAGGACCATGGCGCCGACGAGCGCAAAGCCGCGCAGGCCCATGAGCGCGGCGACGACGGGTTGCATCGGCCAGTCCAGGAGCAGCGCCGCCATTTGCTCTTCGAGCCGGGCAATGCGTTCGCCGGCGCCGCTGATATTCGTCAACGCATCCTCGAGGACGACGCGTTGCGCGGGATGCGGCAGGACCAGCTCGCGCAGATAACGTCGGTGGGCCTCGGTCCACGCGCTTTTGCCGGTGTAACGGTAACCGTTGCGGAGCAGGAAGGCTTTCAGTTGCGCCCGGCCGCGGCGCAGATCCTTGGACGGCGTCGGTCCGGGCGCGGCAGAGGTCGCGCATGGCTTCGTCGCTGGCGTCGGGCACATGGACCGCGGTCAGATCGCCGGAGCGATGCAACCGGGCCAACTTGCGCGCGTCGCGCCGGTCGGTCTTCACCCGGTCGCCGGAGCGGCTCGGGATCAGCGAGGGGGCGACCACCGTGCAGTGGATCTTGAGTTGCGCGCAGCGGCGCGCGAGGACGAACCCCGTTGGCCCCGCCTCGTAACAGACGCGCAGTTCGGTCCCGGGACGGGCCTTCTTCAATTTGGCCAGGACCTTCTCCAGGGCATGCAGATCGTTGGGGATGCTGCCGTAGCTGCAGGGCTCGCCGCCACCTCCTTCGGCGAGCGCAAGGGCGATATTTTTGGCGTGGACGTCGAGTCCGACGAACAGTAATTCATGCTTCATGGTGTGCTTGTTGCGTGTTGGCTTCTTCATTGGTGACGCCGCTCCCGCGGTGATCCCGCACTTGCGGATAGGCACGGTTTATCCCGCGCAACCCGCGCCTTCGCCACTCCTCCAAGCACACCGCTTTCCTTTCCAGAACACGCTGCGCTCGCACGGAGGGCAGCCATAAAGTCTAGGC
>NZ_DASVSF010000047.1 GCF_036388275.1 Longimicrobium sp. | reverse complement strand
CCTGTTCCAGGTCGTGTTCACGGTGCAGGGGGACGGTGGCGGGGGAGGAGGAGGAGGGGGAAGTGCTCTTCCGGGGCTGAGCGTGAGCGGAGCCGGAGCGGGGAACGCAAGCGCCAAGTTCGATCTTTCGCTGGTGCTCACCCCGACTGCCCAGGGGCTGCGTGGCGGACTGACCTACAGCACGGACCTTTTCGAGCGCGGCACGGCCGAGCGGATGCTCGGCCACCTGGCGCGGGTGCTGGAGCAGGTGGCGGAGAACCCGGACCTGCGGCTCTCGCAGCTGGAGTTGCTCGCGGCGAAAGAGCGCGGCCTGGTGCTCGGGACGTGGAACCGCACGGAGCGCGGATACTCCAACCCGCCGGCCCACGCGCTTTTCGCCGAGTGGGCGCGCCGTGCTCCGGAGGCCGTCGCCCTCCTGGATGGCCGGGAGGCCGTGACCTATGGCGCGCTGGACCGGCGCGCGGCGATCCTCGCCGGGCACCTGCGCGACCTGGGGGTCGGGCCCGAGACCCCGGTGGGGCTGTGCCTGGAGCGCACGCCCGAGCTGCTGGTGGGGGTGCTGGCGATCTGGAAGGCGGGCGGCGCCTACGTTCCGCTCGATCCCAGCTACCCGGCGGAGCGGCTGGGATGGATCATCGCCGACGCGGCGCTTCCGGTGGTGGTCGTTGCGGAGAGCACGGCCGGCGTGCTGCCGGAGCACGGTGCCACCCTCGTGCGGATGGACCAGCTTCCCGACACCGCATCGACGACGGCGCCGGAGGTGCCCGCGTCCAACGCGGGCCTGGCGTACGTCATCTACACCTCCGGAAGCACGGGCCGCCCCAAGGGGGTGCTGGTGCAGCACGGCTCCCTGGCCAACCTGCTGGCGGCCACGCGCGAGACGTTCGGCGTTGAGGAGGGCGACGTGATGCCGGCGCTGGCGTCGTACGCCTTCGACATCTGGCTCTTCGAGGCGCTGCTCCCGCTCACCTCCGGCGCGGCAGTTCGCCTGGTGGAGCGCGACCGGGTGCTGGACGTGCCCGCGCTGCTGGAGGAGGTCGCGGACGCCACGCTCGTGCACGCGGTCCCCGCGCTGATGCGGCAGCTGGTGCAGGCGGAGCGCGAGACGCCCCGGCTTGCCCGGCTGCGGCGCGCCTTCGTGGGTGGCGACCGCGTCCCGGCCGACCTGCTGGCGGAGATGCGTGAGGCGCTCCCCGGAGCCGAGTCGCACGTCCTCTACGGCCCCACGGAGGGGACCATCCTGGCCTCCGTGCACCCCGTCCCGGCGGACGGGGTGCACGGGCACCCGATCGGCCGCCCCCTGGGGAACGTGCGCCTGTACGTCTGCGACGCGCTCGGCGGCCCGCAGCCGGTGGGCATCCCGGGCGAGCTCCTGATCGGCGGGGCCGGGGTGGCGCGCGGCTACCGGGGGAATGCCGGGCTGACGGCGGAGCGCTTCGTCCCCGATCCGTTCTCGGCGGAAGGCGGCGCACGGCTGTACCGCACGGGCGACCGGGCGCGCTGGCGGGCGGACGGCACGCTGGAGTTCCTGGGGCGGGTGGACGCGCAGGTCAAGGTGCGCGGTTTCCGGATCGAGCCGGGGGAGATCGAGGCAGTGCTGCGCCAGTACGAGAGCGTCACCGAGTGTGTGGTCGTGGCACGCGAGGACGTGCCGGGCGACCAGCGGCTGGTGGCGTACGTGGCCGGCGTCGTCGAAGCGGACGAGCTGCGGGAACACCTGCGGCGGAGCCTGCCGGAGTACATGGTGCCGGCCGCCTTCGTGGTGCTCGAGGCGCTGCCGCTGACGCCGAACGGGAAGCTGGACCGCAAGGCGCTGCCGGCGCCGGAGTACGCGGCCGGTGCGGACCTGTACGTGGCGCCGCGGACGCCGGCCGAGGAGGTGCTGGCGGGGATCTGGGCGGAGGTGCTGAAGGTCGAGCGGGTGGGGGTGCACGACAACTTCTTCGCCTTGGGGGGGCACTCCCTCCTGGCGGTCACCCTCGTCGAGCGCATGCGCCGGCGCGGCCTGCGCGCGGACATCCGCGCGCTGTTCACCACGCCGACGGTAGCGGAGCTCGCCGCGGCGGCGGGAGGCGACTCCCACGAGGTAGCGATCCCACCGAACCGGATCCCGGCCGGCTGCGGTGCCATCACGCCGGAGATGCTCCCGCTGGTCGAGCTGACGCAGGCGGAAATCGACGGCATCGTGGCCGGCGTGCCGGGGGGCGCCGAGAACGTGCAGGACATCTATCCGCTGGCCCCTCTGCAGGAGGGAATCCTCTTCCACCACCTGCTCAGCCCGGAGAACGACCCCTACCTGCTCCCGCAGCCGTTCTCCTTCGAGAGCCGCGAGCAGCGGGACGCCTACCTGGCCGCGCTGCAGGCGGTGGTCGCGCGGCACGACATCCTGCGCACGGCGGTGGTCTGGGAGGGGCTCCCGGAGCCGGTGCAGGTGGTCTGGCGTCACGCCCCACTCGTGGTCGAAGAGGTGGAGGTAGACCCCGCCGCGGACGATGCGGCGAGGCATCTGTACGAGCGCATCGATCCGCGGCAGCGGGGCGTAACCATGGGCCGCGCTCCCATGCTGCGTGCCTACGTCGCCCGGGAGGCCGTCGCGGGGCGCTGGGGGCTGCTGCTGCTGCTGCACCACATGGTGAGCGACCATACCGCGGCAGAGGTGCTGCGCGAGGAGATGGGAGCGCACCTGGATGGCCGCGCGGAGCAGCTGCCGGCACCTCTCCCGTTCCGCAACTACGTGGCGCAGGCGCGGCTGGGGGTAAGCCGCGCGGAGCACGAAGCGTTCTTCCGCGAGCTGTTGGGAGACGTCGATGAGCCGACGGCGCCGTTCGGGCTGCGCGAGGTGCGGGGAGACGGGCTGGGGCTGCAGCAGGGGGTGCTGGGGGTGCAGGAGGAGCTCGCAGCGCGGCTGCGCGAGCGTGCGCGGCGGCTGGGAGTAAGCACGGCGGCCGTGTTCCACGTAGCGTGGGCGCAGGTGCTGGCGCGGGTCTCGGGCCGGAGCGACGTGGTCTTCGGGACGGTGCTCTTCGGGCGCATGGAGGGCGGGGAGGGAGCGGACCGGGTGCTGGGGCCGTTCATCAACACGCTGCCGGTGCGGATCCGGGTGGGGGGGGAAGGTGCGGAGGCGAGCGTTCGCCAGACGCAGGTGCTGCTGGCGAGCCTGGTGCGGCACGAGCACGCCTCTCTCGCGCTGGCGCAGCAGATGAGCGGGGTGCCGGCGCCTGCGTCGCTGTTCTCCGCGCTCTTCAACTACCGGCATGCCGGAGGCGGAGGTGGAGGGGGAGGGAAAGGGGGAGGAGGGAAGAGCTCTGCGCGCGGGCCGAGGCAGGCGCAGATCATGGAGCGTTCGAACTACCCGCTCAACCTTTCCGTGAACGATTGGGGAGAGGCGTTCTCCCTGACGGTGCAGGCAGAGGCGGAGGTGGGCGCGCAGCGGGTGTGCGCGCTGATGCACACGGCGCTTGCGGGCCTGGTCGAGGCGCTGGAGGAAGCGCCGGAGCGGCCGCTGGAATCCATCGAAGTGCTCTCGCAGGTCGAGCGGCGGCAGGTACTGGAGGTGTGGAACCGCACGGAGGCGGAGTACCCCGCCGAGTCGTGCATCCACGAGCTGTTCGAGGCCCAGGTGGCCGGAACGCCCGACGTCGAGGCGGTGGCGTTCGAAGGAGAGCGTCTCACCTACGCCGAGTTGAACACGCGGGCGAACCGGCTGGCGCACCACCTCCGCTCGGTGGGCGTGGGTCCCGACGCGCGGGTGGCGGTCTGCGTGGAGCGGAGCGCGGAGATGGTCGTCGCGCTGCTGGCCGTGATGAAGGCGGGCGGGTCGTACGTGCCGCTGGACCCGGCCCAGCCGGCCGAGCGGCTGGAGTACATGCTGGCCGACAGCGCGCCCACGTCGGTGCTGACACAGAAGCAGTTCCGGGATCGGTTCGAACACACGGGCGTGCCGGTGCTGGAGATCGACGCTGGCAGGCCGGAGTGGGCCGACCAGCCCGCGGCGGACCCGGCCATGGAGGGACTGACGCCGGCGCACCTGGCGTACGTGATCTACACCTCGGGCTCCACCGGGCGGCCCAAGGGCGTCGCCGTTCCGCATCGCGGCGTGGTCAACCTCCTCCGCTCGATGCGCGAAACCGTGGGGATGGAGCCCGCGGATCGCCTGCTGGCGGTGACCACGTACGGCTTCGACATCTCGGTGCTGGAGATCTTTCTCCCCCTTCTCCACGGCGCACGGACCATCATTCTGCCGCGCGAGCGGAGCGGCGACCCGGCGGCGCTGGCGGAGGCGATCCGGGCGTACGCACCCACGGTGATGCAGGCCACGCCCGCCACCTGGCGGATGCTGGTGAGCGCAGGGTGGGAGGGCGCGACGGAGATGCGGGCGCTCTGCGGCGGCGAAGCGCTTCCGGCGGATCTCGCGTCCGCGGTGCGGAGCCGCGTCGGCGGGCTGTGGAACGTGTACGGGCCCACGGAAACCACCATCTGGTCGACGTCCGGGGCGGTCGGCGGCGATGCTTCCAGCGCTGCGCAGGTGCCGATCGGGCGGCCGGTGGCGAACACGCGCGTCTACGTGCTGGACGCGGCGGGCGAG
>NZ_DASVSF010000046.1 GCF_036388275.1 Longimicrobium sp. | reverse complement strand
CCTGTTCCAGGTCGTGTTCACGGTGCAGGGGGACGGTGGCGGGGGAGGAGGAGGAGGGGGAAGTGCTCTTCCGGGGCTGAGCGTGAGCGGAGCCGGAGCGGGGAACGCAAGCGCCAAGTTCGATCTTTCGCTGGTGCTCACGGCGACAGCCCAGGGGCTGCGTGGCGGACTGACCTACAGCACCGACCTCTTCGAGCGCGGCACGGCCCTGCGGATGCTCGGCCATCTGGCGCGGGTGCTGGAGCAGGTGGCGGCGGACGCGGACGTGCGGCTTTCACAACTGGACCTGCTCTCGCCGGAAGAGCGCGGCCTGGTGGTGGATGCGTGGAACCGGACGGCGGCCGAGTATCCGGGTGACTGCTGCATCCACGAGCGGTTCCAGGCGCAGGCGGCGCGCACGCCGGGGGCGGTGGCCGTGCGCTTCCAGGAGGAGTCGCTCACCTACGGCGAGCTGAACGAGCGTGCCAACCGGCTGGCGCACCATCTTGCCGGCCTCGGTGTCCGGCCGGAGACGCGAGTCGCGGTCTGTCTGGAGCGGGGGCCGGGGATGGTCGTTTCCGTCCTGGCCGTGCTGAAGGCCGGCGGTGCGTACGTCCCGCTGGACCCCGCCTATCCCGCGGAGCGGCTTGCGTTCATGCTGGCCGACGCGGCCGTCCCCGTGCTGGTGACGCAGGAATCACTGCGTGCGGCGCTCTTCATCGGGGACGGCGTCAAGGTCGTAAGCGTGGACGGGCACGGGGACCGGGTCGCGGCGCAGTCTGCCGGGAACCCGGAACGTGGCGTCTCGCCCGAGCACCTGGCGTACGTGATCTACACCTCCGGCTCCACCGGGACGCCCAAGGGGGTGCTGGTGCAGCACGGCTCCCTGGCCAACCTGCTGGCGGCCACGCGCGAGGCGTTCGGCGTCGGTGAGGGCGACGTGATGCCGGCGCTTGCTTCGTACGCCTTCGACATCTGGCTCTTCGAGACGCTGCTGCCGCTCACCTCGGGGGGCGCGGTGCGCCTGGTGGACCGCGTGCGGGTGCTGGACGTGCCCGCGCTGGTGGAGGAGATCGCCGACGCCACGCTCGTGCACGCGGTCCCCGCGCTGATGCGGCAACTGGTGCATGTCGAGCGCGAGACGCCCCGGCTAGGGCGGCTGCGGCGCGCCTTCGTGGGCGGCGACCGGGTCCCGGCCGACCTGCTGGCGGAGATGCGTGAGGCGCTCCCCGGGGCGGAGACGCACGTCCTCTATGGCCCCACCGAGGGAACCATCCTGGCCTCCACGCACCCGGTGCCGGCGGACGGGATCGTACACGGTCACCCGATCGGACGGCCCTTGGGGAACGTGCGCCTGTACGTCTGCGACGCGCTCGGGAGCCCGCAGCCGGCGGGCGTCCCGGGCGAGCTCCTGATCGGCGGGGCGGGAGTGGCGCGCGGCTACCTGGGCCGCGCGGCGATGACCGCGGAGCGCTTCGTCCCCGATCCGTTCTCGGCGGAAGGCGGCGCGAGGCTGTACCGTACTGGGGACCGGGCGCGCTGGCGGGAAGAACGTGCGGAAGTGCGTGAGTGCGTGAGTGCGGGAGTGGATCCCGTGCCCAACTCCCGCACTGATGCACCAACGCACGCACGCACTGCCGTTCTCGAGTACCTGGGGCGCACCGACTTCCAGGTGAAGGTGCGCGGCTTCCGGATCGAGCCGGGGGAGATCGAGGCCGTGCTGCGGGGCCACGAGAGCATCACCGACTGCGTGGTCGTGGCGCGCGAGGACCTGCCGGGGGACCAGCGGCTGGTGGCGTACGTGGCCGGCGGCGTGGAGGCCGACGCGCTGCGGGAGCACCTGCGGCGGAGCGTGCCGGAGTACATGGTGCCGGCGGCGTTCGTGGTGCTGGAGGCGCTGCCCCTGACGCCTACGGGCAAGCTGGACCGGAAGGCGCTGCCCGCGCCGGAGGGAGACGCCTGCGCGCGGCGCGGCTACGAGGCGCCGGTGGGAGAGACGGAAGCGGCGCTGGCGGAGATCTGGTCCGAGCTGCTGGGCGTGGAGCGGGTGGGTCGCTGGGACGACTTCTTCGAGCTGGGCGGCCATTCCCTCCTCGCCGTCCGCGTGATCTCGCGCGTGCGCCTGGTGCTGGGCGCGGAGGTGAGGATCGCCGGCCTGTTCGAACGCCCCGTGCTGGCGGATTTCGCGCGCGCCATCGAAAACGCCGTACGCACCGAGCTGCCGCCGATCGAGCGAGTGGATCGCGGCGGGCGGCTGCCGCTCTCGTTCGCGCAGCAGCGGCTCTGGTTCCTGGAGCGGATGGGGACCGCGGGCACGGCGTACCACATGCCCTCGCGCCAGCGTCTGTCGGGCGCGCTGGACCGCGCTGCGCTGGTGAGCGCGCTGGACGGGATGGTCCAGCGCCACGAGGCGCTGCGCACCACCTTCGCGGAGGTCGACGGAGAGCCGGTGCAGTGCATCGCCCCCGCGGAGCGAAGCCGCTTCCGGCTGGTGGAGCACGACCTGGGCGAGGGGCCCGGGGCGGGGAAGGAACTGCGTCGCATCGTGGCCGAGGAGGCCGGCGCGCCGTTCAGCCTGGAGCGGGGGCCGCTCGTGCGCGGGCGGCTGGTGCGGATGGCGCCGGACGAGCACGTGCTGCTGGTGACCATGCACCACATCATCAGCGACGGCTGGTCCATGGGGGTGTGGGCGGCGGAGCTGAGCGCGCTGTACGGGGCGTACCGCCGGGGCGAGCCCGACCCGCTCCCGGCGCTCCCGATCCAGTACGCCGACTATGCGGCGTGGCAGCGGGAGTGGGTGGGCGGCGAGGTGCTGCGGACGCAGGCGGAGTACTGGAAGGGGACCCTGGCGGGTGCGCCGGAGCTGCTGGAGCTTCCGGCGGACCACCCGCGCCCGGCGCGGTGGGACCCCCGGGGCGCCTCCCTGGCGTGGGCCCTGGACGAGGCGACGACCTCCGGCCTGAAGCAGCTGGGCCAGCGTCACGGGACCACCCTGTTCATGACGCTGCTGGCGGGGTTCGCGGTGGTGCTCGGCCGCCTCTCGGGGCAGGAGGAGGTGGTGGTGGGGATGCCGACCGCCAACCGGGGGCGGCGAGAGATCGAGGGGCTGATCGGATTCTTTTTGAACACGCTGCCGCTGCGGGTGGAGCTGGCGGACTCGCCGGCCGTGGGCGAGCTGCTGGCGCGCGTGAAGGGGCGGGCGCTGGAGGCGCAGCAGAACCAGGACATCCCCTTCGAGCAGGTGGTGGAGCTGGTGCGGCCCGTCCGCTCCCTCGCGTACGCGCCGCTCTTCCAGGTGAGCTTCACCTGGCAGAACGCGCCTCGCGGCGAGCTCGCCCTCGAGGAGGTGAAGACGATGCCGGCCGGCGGCTCCGGCGGCCCCGGCGTTTCGGGCGTCTCCGGGGCGGCGGCGCCCAGGGCCGTGCGCTACGACCTGTCGCTCAACCTGCAGGAGGCGGACGGCCGGGTCACCGGCGCGGTGCACTACGCGGCCTCGCTCTTCGAGGCCGGCACGGTGGAGCGCTGGCTGGGCTACCTGCGCACGGTGCTCGGGGCGATGGCGGCGGACGACGGCCGGAACGTGGACCGGCTTCCGCTCATCCCTGAGGCGGAGCGCCGCCGGCTGGCGGAGGAGAGCGGCTCCCACGCCGTGGCGCGGCAGATGAGGTCTTCCGTCGCCCACGCGCCCTTCGCCGCGGCGGAGGGCGAGCCGTCCATCGCCGCGTGCTTCCGGGCGCGGGCGGCGGCGCACCCGGAGCGGACCGCCCTGCACGCGCCCTCCGGCGAGTGGAGCTACCGGACGCTCGACGGTCTCGTCCAGCGGATCGCGCGGGCGGTGGTGGCCTCCGTTGGCCCCGGCCCGGGACGCGTGGGGCTCCTCTTCGAGCCCGACGCCCCGATGGTGGCCGGCGTGCTGGGGGCGCTGGCGGCGGGGAAGACGTACGTGCCGCTGGACCCCGCCTGGCCCGAGAGGCGGATGCGCCAGATGCTGGACGACGCCGCGGCCACCCTGGTCCTGGCCGACCGCGCGGGCCACGCCGCGGCGCTGCGCCTGGCCGGCAGCCTTCGCGCCGGGCCGGCCGCCGTGCTCCAGGTAGAGAGCCTGGAGCCCGCCGCCGGCGCGGCCCCGGCCGTCCTCCCCGACGTCCCGCCGGAGCAGCTCGCCTACCTCCTCTATACCTCGGGCTCCACGGGGGAGCCCAAGGGGGTGGCCCAGTCGCACCGCAACGTCCTGGGCCACATCCGCGCCTACACGAACGCGCTCGGCATCGGCCCGGAGGACCGGCTGACGCTGCTGGCCTCGTACGCCACGGACGCCGCCGTCATGGACCTTTTCGGCGCGCTCCTGAACGGCGCCGCCCTCCACCTCTTCAACGTCCGCCGGGAGGGGGTGGAGCCGCTCGCGCCCTGGCTGCACGCGCGCGGGATCACCCTCTACCACTCCACTCCCACGCTCTTCCGCGCCCTCCTGCCGGGCGGCGGGGCGGCGGGGGAAGACCGCTTCCCGTCCGTGCGGCTCGTGGTGCTGGGGGGCGAGGCCGCCACCCGCTCCGACTTCGAGCGGTTCCGGGAGCATTTCGCGCCGGGGTGCGTCTTCGTGAACGGCCTGGGCCCCACCGAGTCGACGCTCGCGCTGCAGTATTTCATGGACCACGCCGCCGAGGCGCGGGGCGACACCGTGCCGGCCGGGCACGCGGTCGAGGGTGCGGAGGTGCTCCTCCTCGACGACGCCGGGGAGCCTGTGGAGCTTTATGCGCGGGGCGAGATCGTGGTCCGCGGCCCGCACGTCGCGCTCGGCTACTGGGGCCGCCCCGGGCTCACCGCCCGCGCGTTCGTTCCCGACCCGGGCGGCCGCGGCACCCGGATGTACCGCACGGGCGACCTGGGCCGCAGGCTGCCGGAGGGGACGGTCGAGTTCCTGGGCCGCCGGGACCACCAGGTGAAGATCCGCGGCTACCGCGTGGAGCCGGACGAGGTGGCGGCGGCGCTCAGGCGCTACCCCGGGGTGCGGGAGGCGGCGGTCGTGGCGCAACCCGCCGGAGCGGGCGCCGCCGCCGCCCTGGTGGCCTACTTCGTGGCGGACGAGCCACCCGCGGCCGAGGCGCTGCGCGCGCACCTGGCGGCGCTCCTCCCGGACGCCATGGTTCCCGCGGCGTACGTTCCGCTCGCCGCGTTCCCGCTGACCTCCAGCGGAAAGCTGGACCGGAAGGCCCTCCCCGCGCCTGGGGACGACGGGTACGCCCGGCGCGGGTACGAGGCGCCAGCCGGCGACACGGAGGTGGCGCTGGCGGAGATCTGGGCCGAGCTCCTGGGGGTGGAGCGGGTGGGCCGCCACGACCATTTCTTCGAGCTGGGGGGCCACTCGCTGCTGGCCGTGCAGGTGATCTCGCGGGTGCGGCGGGTGCTGGGGGCGGAGGTGGCGCTGGGGGAGATCTTCCAGCACCCCGCGCTGGCGGACCTCGCGCGCGCCGTGGGAGAGGCGGGGCGCGCCAGCCTGCCGCCCATCGAGCCGGTGGATCGCGATCAGCCGCTTCCGCTGTCGTTCTCGCAGCAGCGGCTCTGGTTCCACAACCGGATGAGGGGCGGGGACGTCGCCCATTACCTCTCCGTCCGCCCGCGGCTGGTGGGCGCGCTCGACCGCGCGGCGCTCGGGCGGGCGCTGGAGCGCATCGTGGCGCGCCACGAGGCGCTGCGCACCACCTTCCGCGAGCGCGCCGGCGTCCCGGAGCAGCGGATCGCCCCGGCGGAGGCCGCCTCGTTCCACCTGGTGGAGCACGATCTCGCCGGCGCTCCAGGCGGTCCGGACGAGCTTCGGCGGCTGATGGCGGCGACGGCGCACGCGCGCTTCGACCTGGAGCGCGGCCCGCTGATCCGCGGCCGCCTGATCCGGATCGGCCCGGACGACCACGTGCTCCTGGTGACCCTGCACCACATCGTCTCCGACGCATGGAGCATGGGGGTGTTCACCCGTGAGCTGAGCACGCTCTACGCCGCCTTCTCGGGCGGCGAGCCCGATCCGCTTCCCCCGCTCCCGGTGCAGTACGCCGACTACGCGGTTTGGCAGCGCCGCTGGGTCGAGGGCGAGGTGCTCCAGCGGCAGGCGGAGTACTGGGGAGCGACGCTCGCCGGCGCGCCGGAGCTGCTGGAGCTTCCCCTGGACCGGCCGCGTCCGGCGGATCGGGACCAGGCCGGGGGCTCCCTGGCGGTGGGGGTGGCGCTGGGGGAGGAGCTGACGGCGGAGCTGAAGGAGCTCTCGCGCCGGCACGGCGCAACGCTCTTCATGACGCTGCTGGCCGGGTGGGCCGCGGTGCTGAGCCGGCTTTCCGGGCAGGACGACGTGGTGGTCGGCACGCCCACGGCCAACCGCGGGCGGGCGGAGATCGAGGGGCTGATCGGCTTCTTCGTCAACACGCAGGCGCTGCGCGTGGACCTTTCGGACACGCCCACGGTGGCGGAGCTGCTCGGGCGGGTGAAGGCGCGGGCGCTGGAGGCGCAGGCGAACCAGGACATTCCGTTCGAAAAGGTCGTGGAGCGGGTGCGGCCCGCCCGGTCGCTGGCGCACACCCCGCTCTTCCAGGTGATGTTCGCATGGCAGAACGCCCCCCGGGGCGGCCTGGAGCTCCCCGGGCTCGCGCCGGCGCCGCTGGAGCGCCCCACGAACGCGGCCACGCAGTTCGACCTCTCGCTCACCCTCTTCGAGTGGGAGGGGAGGATCGCGGGCGGGGTGGAGTACGCGGCGGCGCTCTTCGACCGCGCCACGGTGGAGCGCTCGCTGGAATACCTGCGGCGGGTGCTGGAGGGGATGGTGGCGGACGATCGGAGGCCGGTGGCCTCGCTCCCGCTGCTCTCGGAAGCGGAGCGCGCGCGGCTCCTGGACGAGTCGAGGGGGCCCTCGGCGGCGTGGGGCGCGGAGGCGTGCATCCACGAGCTGTTCGAGGCACAGGCGGAGCGCACCCCGGAGGCGCCCGCCGTCGTGCTCGGCGCGGCGGCGCTGACGTACGCCCAGCTCGACCGGCGCGCCGAGGCCGTCGCCTCCGCGCTCGCGGCGCGCGGGATCGGGAGGGGCGGCCACGTGCCCATCCTGATGGAGCGCGGGCTGGGGGTGCCCGTGGCCATGCTGGGGGTGATGAAGTCGGGCGCGGCGTTTTCGCCCCTCGACCCCCGCTGGCCCGCCGCCCGGCTCCGGCAGGTCCTGGACGACCTGGGATGCGAGGTGGTCCTGGTCGACGGCGCCCCCCCGTTCGGCAAAGCCGAGCTGGGCCGGACCTTTCTCGCCGTGCCGGGGGCGGACGACCCCGTGCCGGGGAAAGCATCGGGCGAGGGTCCGCGGGAGCGGTCCCGCGCGCAGGGATCCCCGGAGGATCCGCTCTACGTGATCTACACCTCCGGCTCCACCGGAACGCCCAAGGGCGTGCTGGTGCCCCACCGCGGGATCGCCAACCGGTTCGCGTGGATGGGCGGGCACTTCGGGACGGAGGCCGCCGAGGTGGTGCTCCAGACCACGCGCCACGTCTACGACAGCGCGGTGTGGCAGCTCTTCTGGCCGCTGGCCCTCGGCGGGCGGAGCGTGATGCTGGCGGGCGACGAGGAGCTCGCCGCCGGGCCGATCGCCGCGCTCATCCGGCGGCACGGGGTGACGATGACCGACTTCGTCCCCTCGGTCTTCAACGAGCTGGTCCCCCGCCTCGTGGACGACGCGGAGGCGCGGAGCGCGCTGGCCTCGCTGCGGGCGGTGGTCGTCGGCGGGGAGCAGATCACCGCGGGAACGACGTACGCCTTCGTGGAGCGCTTCCCCGGCGTGCGCGTGGTCAACCTCTACGGGCCCACCGAGGCCAGCATCGGCTGCATCTGCCACGAGGTGACGGGGCGCGAGGGCGATCGCATCCCCATCGGGCTGCCCATCGCCAACACGCACGCGCTGGTGCTGGACGGCGGCCGCGGGCTGGTTCCGGCGGGGGTGGCGGGGGAGCTGTACCTTTCCGGCGCGTGCCTGGGGCTGGGGTACCTGAACGACGCGGAGAAGACGCGCGCCGCCTTCGTGGACCACCCCTTTCCGGAGCTGGGGAGCGAGCGGATGTACCGCACCGGCGACCGCGTGCGCCGGCTCTCCGGGGGCGAGATCGAGTTCCTGGGCCGCGTGGACCAGCAGGTCAAGATCCGCGGCTTCCGCATCGAGCCCGGGGAGGTCGAGGCCGCCCTCCTGCAGCACCCCGGCGTGCGGGAAGCGCTGGTGCTGGCGCGCGAGGCCGCGCCGGGCGACTGGCGCCTGGTGGGATACGTCGTGCCCGCCGGGGAGGAGGGCGTGGCGGAGGCCGCGCTCCGCGCGCACCTGGGCGCACGCCTCCCGGACTACATGGTGCCGGGCGCCTTCATGGTGATGGAGCGCCTTCCCCGGACGCCGGGCGGCAAGGTGGACCGGGGGGCCCTCCCCGCGCCCGCCTGGGAGGCCGAGGCGGCGTACGTGGCGCCCCGGACGCCGGTGGAGGAGATCGTGGCCGGGATCTGGTCCGAGGTGCTCGGCCGCGAGCGGGTGGGCGCCCACGACGGCTTCTTCGACCTGGGCGGGCACTCGCTGCTGGCCATGCGCGTGATCGCCCGCGTGGGCGAGGCGTTCGGTGCCGAGGTGCCGCTGCGCGCCCTCTTCGAGAGCCCCACGGTGGCCGGACTGGGCGAGCGGGTACAGGCGGCCATTTCCGCCGGAAGCGGCCCGCTCCCCCCCCTCCGCAGGGTTTCGCGCGAGGGAGAGCTGGTGGCGTCCTTCGGGCAGGAGCGTCTCTGGTCGGCGTGGAAGAGCGACCCCGGGAGCCCCGCGTACAACCTGCACTACCGCCTGCGGCTGCGCGGGCGGGTGGAGGCGCCGGTCCTGGAGAAGGCCCTCGCCGAGGTCGTGCGGCGCCACGAGTCGCTCCGCACCACCTTCCGCGAGTCGGGCGGAGGGGTGGTGCAGGTGATCCACCCCGCCGGCCCCGTTCTCCTCCGCCAGGTGGACCTGGGCGGGCTCGCCGGGCCCGCGCGCGACGAGGCCGTCGAGTCGCTGGCGGCGGGGGAAACGCACCGCCCCTTCGACCTGGAGCGGGGGCCGCTCCTCCGCCCCGTGCTCGCGCGCCTGGGCGAGGGCGACTTCGGCTTTTGCCTCACCCTGCACCACATCGTGACCGACGGGGGGTCCACGGGGGTGCTGATGCGCGAGCTTTCCACGCTCTACGCGGCCTTCGCCGCGGGGGAGGGCTCGCCGCTCCCCGAGCCCGAGGTGCAGTACGCGGACTACGCCGCCTGGCAGCGCGCCTGGCTCACCGACGAGCTGCTGGAGCGGCAGCTCGCCTACTGGACGGCGCGGCTGGCCGGGGCCCCGCGCGTCCCGGCGCTGCGCACGGACCGCCCGCGGCCGCCGGTGCCCAGCGACCACGCCGCCACCCGGACCTTCCGGCTCCCGGAGGCGGTGTCGGCGGCGCTCCGGGCGCTCGGCCGCCAGGAGGGGTGCACCCTCTACATGACCCTTCTCGCCGGGTTCCAGGCGCTCCTTTCGCACTACGGCGGCCACGACGACGTCTGCGTCGGAACGCCCGTCGCGGGGCGCGTGCGGCGCGAGCTCGAGAACCTGATCGGCTTTCTCGCCAACACCTTGGTGATCCGCACCGACCTGTCCGGGTCACCCGGGTTCCGCACGCTCCTCGGGCGCGTGCGGGAGGCCGCGCTCGGCGCGTACGCGCACCAGGACCTCCCCTTCGCCCGGCTGGTGAGCGCGCTGCGGCCGGACTGCGGCCCGGGAGAGATGCCGCTCTTCCAGGTGGTGTTCGAG
>NZ_DASVSF010000045.1 GCF_036388275.1 Longimicrobium sp. | reverse complement strand
GCTGGATGCTCTTCGGCCCGTCTGGCCCCAACAGACCACGCACATACAGCGGCGCCATCCGGCGCCGCGTGCTGCGACCCGTCACGTCGAGGAATGGCGCAAGCCAACGGTCAAGGTCGGCGTCAATGTCACGCGGTAGCGCAACAGCGGTTCCTATCTGCATACCCGCGAGATAGGAGCCCAGACATACTTTTGAAATGCCAAAGTAGTGTTAGGCAACGCCCAGAAATAGGTGAATCGGATTGCTCGGCTGGATTCTGGGGCGATTCCCGCCGTGGCAGAGGCCGCGTATTGTCGGCCATGATCGATGAGCGCCCCATTCGTACCCGCTACCAGGCTGTCCGGTCTTCGCTCAATGAGCGTGGCCGGCGGCTGCACGCGGCGGCGGAAGCCGTCAGTGCCGGCCATGGCGGGATAGCGGCGGCGTCGCGGGCGACCAAGGTCGCGCGCAGCACGATCAGTCGTGGCCTCAAGGACCTGAAGGAGCCTGGCTCGTTGACGGGCCAGGTGCGCCGGAAAGGTGCCGGTCGGCCGACGGTCACGGCCCAGGACGCGACCCTGCTCGGCGACCTGGAGCGGTTGCTCGAGGCGGCGACGATGGGCGATCCGATGCGACCGCTGAGGTGGGTCTCGAAGAGCCACGAGAAGCTGGCGACGGCGTTGCGCGGGATGGGCCACAAGGTGAGCGCCTCGACCATCCCGAAGCTGCTGGAGCGGTTGGACTATCGCCGCCATGTCAACCGCAAGACCAAGGATGGCGGCCAGCATCCGGATCGGGATGCGCAGTTCGAGCCCATCAACGCCAAGGCCCGGGCGTGCCAGGCCGCGGGTCAGCCGGTGATCTCGGTCGACACGAAGAAGAAGGAGTTGATTGGCGCGTTCAGGAATCCCGGCAGCGATTACGGCCCGAAGGGCAAGCCGGTCGAGGTCGATGTCCACGACTTCGAGGACAAGGCACTCGGCAAGGTGGTCCCCTACGGGGTCTACGACGTCGGCGCCAACAGCGGCTATGTCAGCCTCGGCATCGACCACGACACGGCGCAGTTTGCCGTCAACGCCATGCGGCTGTGGCTCGCCAAGCTGGGCCACGAGCGCTACCCGGCCACGCCCAAGGTCATGGTCACGGCCGACTGCGGCGGCTCCAACGGTCCGCGCCTGCGGCTGTGGAAAGTCGAGTTGCAACGGCTTGCCGACGAGACCGGGCTGGTGTTCCAGGTCTGCCATTACCCGCCCGGCACCTCGAAGTGGAACAAGGTCGAGCACCGCCTGTTTTGTCACATCACGCAGAACTGGCGTGCGACGCCGCTCACCAGCCGCCTTGTCGTGGTCGACCTCATCGCCAGCACGACGACCCAGACCGGCCTGACCGTCCGCTGTGAACTCGACACCAACGCCTACGAGAAAGGCATCAAGGTTTCCGACGCCGAGTTGGCAACCCTCAACCTCCAGCGCGATGCTTTCCATCCGGACTGGAACTACACCATCTCACCCCAAAACCAAGAAATAGAGCGATAATTTCTGGGCCTTACCTAAGTTCGGCTTTGGGTGCGCCAGGCGAAGCTGGCGCGGTCCAGCCGGTGAAAGTCCGGCCCAGGTAAGGGGTAGCGCCCGCCTGTAGCGAGTGTTGCGGCGTGGAAGGTGACGACCACGGCGAAGCGTACACAGCGATCGTGTGGGGTCTGTATTGAGCCACGAAATGAGCTTCAACGCAGGGGCCGAGGCGGTCCAAAGCGCCGAAGGCAACATGAGCGGGGCCGTGATGCGAGGCACCGCCGCCCTGCCGGGGTCGGAGACCAGCTCACGCACGAAAGGATCG
>NZ_DASVSF010000044.1 GCF_036388275.1 Longimicrobium sp. | reverse complement strand
GCTGCTCTCGCGCGAGCTCGGCTTGCCGGTGTTCAAGCTTGCGCAGTGGCGGCAGAAGGCCGAAGCCGCGCTGGAGGGGGCGCTGAAAGAGCGCGAGGCCGACCCGGCCGAGGGCCAACTCGCCGCGGCCATGCAGCGGATTGGCGAGCTGAGCATGGAGAACGAGCTGCTGCGCGCCAAGATGGAGCGGCCCAGCCCTTTGGCCCGCAGGAGGTTGCGATAATGGCGGACGCGACCTCCCCAAGCACCGGCCGCCGCTACGGGGTCGCCCGGGTCTGCCACGTTTGGGAGGTTTCCAGGTCCTCGTTCTACGCTGCGCATCAGGCCAGCGCGGAGGAGGCCGGGCCGAGGTCAAGCCCAGCACGCCGCGGCCCCAAGCCGGCCATCTCCGATGAGGATCTGCTCGCGGCCATCCGCGCCGACCTCACCCGCTCGCCCTGGACCGGCGAGGGTCACCGCAAGGTGTGGGCCAGACTGCGGACGCTGGACGGCGTCCGGGTCTCGCGCAAGCGGGTGCTGCGGCTGATGCGCCAGCACGCCCTGCTCTCGCCGCACCGGGCCCGCACGCGGCCGGAGACGTCGCACGAGAGGCACATCATCACCGAAGCGCCGAACATCATGTGGGCCACCGACGCCACCCAGATCACCACCGTCGCGGACGGCAAGGTCTGGCTGTTCGGCGTGGCCGAGCACTGGAATGCCGAGTTGCTCGGCTGGCACGTGGCCAAGCACGGCACCCGCACCGAGGCGATCCAGGCCCTCGGCATGGCGGTGCGCCAGCAGTTCGGCCATCTCGGTGCCGGCGTCGCCCGTGGCCTGGCGCTACGCCACGACCACGGCAGTAACTTCATGGCCGACGTCTTCCAGAAGCAGATCAGGTTCTGGGGCATGGCGCCGAGCTATGCCTTCGTCAGGGAGCCCGAGACGAACGGCGTGATCGAGAGGCTCTTTCGCACCCTGAAAGAGCAAGCCGTCCATGGTCGCATCTTCCAGACCATCGAGGACGTGCGTGACGCCGTCCGGGCCTTCGTCGCCCGCTACAACGCCGAGTGGCTGATCGAGAAGAATGGGTATCGCAGCCCAGCCCGGATGCGCGCCGCCTGGCAGGAGGAGACTTTCAGGCGCGCCGCATAACGCAACCTATTGTCCAGACAGCCGGGTGCGGGGTGGATTCAAGCGGTCGTCGCAACACCAGGGCTGAGGAGGTTGCGATGAGCGGGCGACGACGGTCGGATCGGGCACTACGCCCAGTGTTGAAGCGGTCGCCTGGCCGACCGGGAGTGGTTCAGCGTGAGAACCGGCGACGGTTCTGGGCGGCTATTGCGACGGGTGTGTCGAGTGAGGAAGCGGCGAGCGGCGCCGGCGTGTCGCATCCGGTAGGCTACCGGTGGTTCCGGGAAGCAGGCGGCATGCCACCGAAGATACTTGCACCATCGTCGAAGCCAAAATCGGAGCGGCATCTGTCGTTTGCGGAGCGCGAAGAGATCGCGTTACTGCGGGTGCAGGGCTGCGGGGTACGGGAGACAGCCCGGCGGCTGGGTCGGGACGCGTCAACGATCTCGCGTGAGCTGAGGCGCAACGCGGCCACGCGCGGTGGCAACCTGGAATATCGGGCCACCACGGCGCAGTGGCATGCCGAGCGGGCGGCCCGCCGTCCTAAGCCGGTGAAGCTGGCGGTGAACGCGCGATTGCGGAAATATGTCCGGGAGCGGCTGGCCGGGGAGGTTGCTGGCCCTGGCGGGTCCGCGGCTCGCGGGCCTGTCGTGCCCTGGAGAAGCCGGCGCCATGGTCGGCGCCAGCACCGTCGCTGGGGCAAGGCGTGGAGCCCTGAGCAGATTGCTCGACGGCTGCGGCTCGACTTTCCTGGTGACGAGACGATGCGCATCAGCCATGAGACGATCTATCAGGCGCTGTACGTGCAAGGGCGCGGCGCGCTGCGGCGCGAGCTGACCGCCTGCCTGCGGACCGGGCGGGCGCTCCGGGTTCCGCGGGCGCGCAGCCGTGGTCGGCGCAAGTCGCATGTCACGCCCGAGATCATGATCAGCGAGCGCCCGGCTGAGGTGGCCGACCGGGCGGTACCGGGCCACTGGGAGGGAGA